>NZ_CAJQUA010000001.1:2710000-2711532 GCF_907163135.1 Brachymonas denitrificans
GGGTGAAAGGCTAAACAAACCTGGAAATAGCTGGTTCTCTCCGAAAACTATTTAGGTAGTGCCTCAGGTATTACCTGCGGGGGTAGAGCACTGTTTTGGCTAGGGGGTCATGGCGACTTACCAAACCAAGGCAAACTCCGAATACCGCAGAGTACAGCCTGGGAGACAGAGCACCGGGTGCTAACGTCCGGACTCAAGAGGGAAACAACCCAGACCGCCAGCTAAGGTCCCTAAAATTGGCTAAGTGGGAAACGAAGTGGGAAGGCTAAAACAGTCAGGATGTTGGCTTAGAAGCAGCCATCATTTAAAGAAAGCGTAATAGCTCACTGATCGAGTCGTCCTGCGCGGAAGATGTAACGGGGCTAAGCCAGTTACCGAAGCTGCGGATGCACAGTTTACTGTGCGTGGTAGGAGAGCGTTCTGTAAGCCTGTGAAGGTGCGTTGTAAAGCGTGCTGGAGGTATCAGAAGTGCGAATGCTGACATGAGTAGCGTTAAAGCGGGTGAAAAGCCCGCTCGCCGTAAGCGCAAGGTTTCCTACGCAACGTTCATCGGCGTAGGGTGAGTCGGCCCCTAAGGCGAGGCAGAGATGCGTAGCTGATGGGAAACAGGTCAATATTCCTGTACCGATTGCAAGTGCGATGTGGGGACGAATCTTAATAGGTGATCCGGGTGTTGGATGTCCCGGTTTAGGCAGAAGTAGGCGTGCAGTAGGCAAATCCGCTGCACATATACCGAGGCTGCCGATCGAGCGAGCATGGCTTGCGAAGTCACTGAACGGGGTTCCAGGAAAAGCCACTAAGCTTCAGCTTGCAACGACCGTACCGCAAACCGACACTGGTGCGCGAGATGAGTATTCTAAGGCGCTTGAGAGAACTCTGGAGAAGGAACTCGGCAAATTGACACCGTAACTTCGGGAGAAGGTGTGCCCTAGTAGTGTGATGAGAGCATCTGAGCATGAACGGGTTGCAAAAAATTGGTGGCTGCGACTGTTTATTAAAAACACAGCACTCTGCAAACACGAAAGTGGACGTATAGGGTGTGACGCCTGCCCGGTGCTGGAAGATTAATTGATGGGGTGCAAGCTCTTGATCGAAGTCCCAGTAAACGGCGGCCGTAACTATAACGGTCCTAAGGTAGCGAAATTCCTTGTCGGGTAAGTTCCGACCTGCACGAATGGCGTAACGATGGCCACACTGTCTCCTCCAGAGACTCAGCGAAGTTGAAATGTTTGTGATGATGCAATCTCCCCGCGGAAAGACGGAAAGACCCCATGAACCTTTACTGTAGCTTTGTATTGGACTTTGAACGGATCTGTGTAGGATAGGTGGGAGGCTTTGAAGGCAGGATGCTAGTTCTGCTGGAGCCGACGTTGAAATACCACCCTGGTGCGTTTGAGGTTCTAACCTAGGTCCCTGAACCGGGACTGGGGACAGTGCATGGTAGGCAGTTTGACTGGGGCGGTCTCCTCCCAAAGCGTAACGGAGGAGTTCGAAGGTACGCTAGTTACGGTCGGACATCGTGACGATAGTGC
>NZ_CAJQUA010000002.1 GCF_907163135.1 Brachymonas denitrificans
CCCATCAACTTCTGATAGGCAACACCGACCTCCTGCCCGCTCTTTCCAGCAGTGGCGGGTAACGTGCGCAGCGCCTTCTCCAACTCGACATCGTGCGCCTGAATCGCCTGCTGCCATGCGTCATGCTGGGTGGTGAACTGTCCCGCCTTGTCATCAAGCAAGGTCTGCATCGCGGTCAGATGGCCGGTGAACCCCTGCTTGAGTCCATCCAGCGTCGTGCGCATGGCGAGCAACTGGGCAGCATCAGGCAAGCCCTCAAGCGCCTCATCGTTGATGAAGTCAAGGTCAGGCAAGCTGTCACGCAGGTCTGTAAGCGCGTCGCGAAAGCTCTGTACGCCCTCGGTCGCGGTCTTGGCAATCTCTCGCTCGCGCGCGAGCAATGAGGTCTTGGCCAGCTTCTCCTTGATCCCCAGCTCATCAAAACCGCGAAGCTGCTCTTCCAGCTTGGGCAAACGCTCAACCTGTGCATTCAGCTCGTCGAGATCGGTCAGGGACTTCGTGAGCTTCTGCTGGTTGTCTTTCAAGCGCCTATGCACGTCGGCGCTCTTGGACTCGTACTCTCCGTCTTGAGGAAGGAAGCGATCCAGCAACTGCACCCGGCTGGTTTCATCTTGGGCCAGCTCGTAAATCTCGTTCTGCCCATAAATGTCGATGCCCGGCAGCAAGTCGCGCGGGAGCAGGGTCGAGACGTTGCCATCCATGTCACGCACCATCGGCGGCTCGCCATGACGGCGCGAAATGGTGTACTGCTTGCCGTTCTGGGCAGAGGACACCACTGTCAGCTCAACCCGACCGGCCGAGCGACCAAGGTTTTCCTTGATGATCTCTTGGTGGAGCTTCTGCGCCTGCTTGCCTTTGGGTGGCAAGTCCAAGGCGAAGCGCAGGCATTCGAGCAAGGTTGACTTACCCGTTCCACGGCCGCCGATCACCGTGTTGAGATGGTCTGAAAAATCCACCCGGACGCCATCAAGGTAGCCACCGGCCACCGTCATGCGGACCACCTTACCAATTGGGCTTTGGGCCTGCTGCGAGTTGAGCCGGACTCGCGATCCCGGATCAAGGAAGGCCACCTTGAACGCTGCGAAAGTGGGCCGTGTCATCTTGATGAAGCACGTTGCGCTCGGCTGATCCAAGTCATCAGGCTTGGCAACATCCTTGGCATTGATCGCTGCCACAGGACGCTCACGCCGGTAGCCGTCGTCCTTGTTCAAGAACACCTTGCGATAGAAGTCCCCCTCGATGCTCGTC
Organism: Brachymonas denitrificans; assembly: GCF_907163135.1. Taxonomy (NCBI): domain Bacteria; kingdom Pseudomonadati; phylum Pseudomonadota; class Betaproteobacteria; order Burkholderiales; family Comamonadaceae; genus Allobrachymonas; species Allobrachymonas denitrificans. Next base: position 1,249 of record NZ_CAJQUA010000002.1, read on the forward strand.
AGGTCGTCTATCGACCCCGGAATCTGGGCCGCGCGCAGCTTGGGATGCTTCCAGACGTGGTTCAGGCGGTTTTTCAGCAGCCCGCTTTCCTGCGTGCAATGTGCAGCGTAGATGAACCCGCCCAGTAGATCGACCTCTTCGATCAGCTCTTCCGAACTCAGCCGAGAAGGCCGAATGCCATCCGCTGGGTCGTGCAGCTTGAGGTTGCCAAGGTAGCGATCAAGCTGCTGCACCGTGGTGTCCTCGGGGAAGAGACAAACGTAATGCGTCTTGTCGTTCGAGGCGATCTCGAAGCCGGGAAACACCACGATCCCGTGCGGCTGTAGCACCTGACGCAGAGCATCGACGCTGGCCACGCTACCGTGGTCAGCCAAACCGACAACCTTGATGCCCAGCTCAAGGCACTTTTGAAGCAGCGCTTGGTTGTAGCCGTCTTCATCCAGCCCGTGATCGGCGCCCCTGTAGGTGCCGTTGTAGCCGACAGGATTGACCTGTAGCGCGCAGCGCCAAAATCTCGCGTAGGTGTATTGATCGCTCATATTCCTCCCTGATTTCTACAGTTGCGATGCATGGCGACGCGCTACAGGACTATCGGCTGCACCTGCTATTGGTTTTCCGTCATCGAACTCATTACTGGCGAAGTGCGATTTCAGCTTCAATGATCTCAGCAGCAGCAGCCCTGACCTTGGCGACGATATTGGCCCGCTTCTTAGAGTCATGCTCTTGATGGGCCTGCTTCACCAGCTCAGCAAGCGCCTTGTGCTCGGCCAAACTGGCGTCATACTCAGGCAGACTCACATGCTTGAAGATGTCGCCCATATTGGTTGCCACGTTGTGCGCCTCGATCATCTCCTTGACGATCTCCGAGTGAAGCAATCCGCACAAATAAAAGGCTGGCTCCGGTTGATCGAAGTCCGCAAAGTAGAGCTTGTGGTCAGGGACATAAACACGCGACCCGTAGCCCGGCACAGACCCAGACGCCACGACGGCCGCAGAAAAATCGCCCGTCATCTCGGCCCAAATGACCTTGTAGGGTGCGAAGGTGTAGTCGCCCACGTTGTAGATTGCGAAGAAGGGAGCACCCTTCATGCGCGTCTTGAAGGTGGAACGCGACTCCAAAAATGGCTTGTAGGCTTTGAAAAACTTGAATGTCTTGGGATTCGTGTGACTGCTGTAGCGCGCCGCAGCGCTGTCCAATGATGCCCGGTCAATGCCCTTATTAGGCACGAACGCATAGAGCGTGTTCTCCGGCAGGAAATAGCATGGATGGAGGTCGCCTGCGCCCTTTGCCAGGGGAAACAAGCTCTCAGCCTCAACCCAGAATTCGCGCGGCTGCCCCAAGTCGGTTTTGCCTTCATGTGGCCGAGTTCGCACCTTGACCGTCTTTGTTGCAGGGTTCGAGTCAATGACATCCACAAAATAGACGCCATTCAGGTCAGTCGTGATGCCCTTACGGCCGTTGACCCAAGTAGAGGGGCCAAACATCGGCTGACATGCGGCGAAGTGCCCCGGCTTCATGATGGCCCAAGGAGCCCCCTCCATAGTCTGCGAGACGGGATTGGCTTCCATCTGGATCACATCCACAAGATCAGCCACCTCTGCACGATGTAGACGTGGGTCGATTGCCTTCAAGCGAGCCACTTGACCGCCGCGTCCCTTCTTCGGATTGCCTGCGTTGTCGGTCTTGGGCTTGCCAAGCCAGACCCGGTAGTCCAACGGATAGCGGGTCGTGCCCCCTACCTTCTTCGTGAACATGGCGACAGCCGTTTTATTGGCCGCGTCTGGAAACGGCTTTAGCTCCTTCATGTCATCGATGGAGATAGGCACCAAGCGGTCGGTTGCATTGATGCGGAAGCGCCGGAAGCCTTGCGACGAAGGCGACTGGAACACCGTCTGCGTGATGACAAACACCAACCGTCCATCTTCGACCAGCCACTTGTCAGCCGTCGTGTAGGTGATGATGGCGGAAATGTCTAATTCGTTACCACCGTGGAACTTGGTGTCCGAGAAGATGGCGTACTTTTCGCAGGTGGGCTTAGCTCGGTTCCGGTATGCCTCTGGGAGATTCGACCATCGTACCCAAGGCGGATTACCAACAATGGCATCAAACTGTCCGGCAGTAGCTGACCAAAAGAAGTTGCGCACAATCCTGAACCAAATGCCGTTCCAGTTCTGCCGATGCAGTGCGAGCACTTGGTCATAGGTCGTCTTGAGGTGGTCATTCCACTCATCGGCCTGCGCCTTGCTCAGTATCTTGGCTTTCACCAGCGCCTTAGAGACGGGCGGGAATTCAGTGTCGTTTTCAACCTCTTCTCCCATGAGCTGGAATACTTTGTCGAGCAACACGCGATCACGCGCCAAGTCGGCAGGTAGAACAACTTGCAGATTTGCTTGCTGACTGCCAATGCTGTACTCAACCACCTTTTGATCGCCGTCAGGGTGGGGGGCAGGGGAGTACACCGCATCAGCCAAGAGAACGGGAATCTCAACGTCTTTACCCTTGCACTGCTGCAACAGGTCTGCGATAGCGATCAGGAAGTTGACGCGAGAGGATTGCACAGCAAGTGGGTTGAGGTCGAAGCCCCAGACCGTCGTGGTCAGCATGTCCACGGTCTGCTCAGCAGTCCATCCCGCCGTCAGCGCTGCTCGGCGCTTCTGCTCAATAGCCTCCAGCAAGAACGAACCCGACCCGCATGTCGGGTCAAGTAGCCGAGCAGCAAGCCACTTGTCTCGCTTGTAGCCGAGCTTGGCCACAGAGTGCTCGACCAACCAGTCCGGCGTGTAGAACTCGCCAAGGCTCTTGCGCAATTCCTCCGGCACCAAGTCCTGATAGAAGTCACGCAAAACATCGCGCGAGCGCCCGGTCTTCTTGATGGTATCGAAGCGATAGACCGAAAGCTGAGCTAGCAAGGTGCGAATCGCCAAGCACATCGACGTGCGGATCGCCTTCTTAGTTGTGGCATCCAGATACCAACTAAAGATGGCTTCTTCGACGAAGCCATGCAAGCCGACTGCGTTGAAGAACCCGCCGTTCTCGACATCCGAGCGTAGGGCCTCAATCAGAGCTTCGTCCGATCCGAGAGCCAGTAGCTCATGGATCAGGGAAGTGCTTGACGCCATGCCATGTGCAGCCACGATCTCGGCCGCGATCAGCTTCATCAGCAGGGAATGAAAGGTGTGGGTAACGAAAAGCTTGGCGGGCAAGTCAATGGCGGCCGGGCCTGCGAAGTCAAATCCCAATGACCCATTGATCTTCTTGCGCTGTTGAATGCTGAGGTCAGCAGCCTGCCCATACAAGGTTGCCCATTCCTCGAAGAGCATCTTGATTTTGCGGTTGCCGGGCTGCCCAAGAGCGTCAGCAAGAGCATTGGACAGTTCCTGCATAAACTCGCGGCCTGTCTCGGATAGATGCCCAAAGTCCTCGGCTAGGTTCTCTGATGTGATGGCTCGCCGGAAATTTGCTCTCAGCGCATCGACCACCATCTGGAAGGCAATGGTCGAGAACGGCATCAGTGGCTGGTGAACGATCTTGCCGTCTTGGACTTGAGCAAAGCCCACATGATCGCCGTCGATGGCAATACCGATGTAGTCCTTCTCATCCAGCCCTTGCTCGGCAGCCAAGCGGGGGATGTATTTCAAGAGACGACCATCGGTCGCCTCGATGAACTTCGGACTTGTCTCACTCCCCTTGAAGAGGCCGGGGCCTTTGAACTCGATGACGACGTTGTTGTAGCTGGAGTCGCGCTTGGCTCTCTCCGCGTCCAAGTCGATCTGCAAGGCCTCTTCAAGCCCCTTCATCCATGCGTGGCGTACTTCTTCCTCGTTGACCCACTGCTTGCGGCGGCGATTGATGAGGTCGTAGCCCTTCTTGGTATTGGTGTCCATTGTTGTCCTTCTGTTTTCAGTTCTGCCGCTTCGGCTCGGGCCGCCCAATAGGAGCTACCTTGTAAATTGTGGTTCGCGAGACACCGTACAGCTCGGCGATTCGACCGATGGGGAGCTTCTGCGCGTCCACCATCTCGTTGATCTCTTTGATCTGGGCCTCGGTGAGCTTTGGCTTCCTCCCGCCGGCGCGGCCTCTGGCTCGGGCTGCGGCAAGGCCTGCACGTGTGCGCTCGCGGATCAGGTCACGCTCCATCTCGGCAAACATGCCGAACATGGCGTACATGGCCTTGCCCATCGTCGAGTCGTCGAACACGACTCGCGGCTGCAACAGCTCGATGTACACACCGGCAGCACGCAGCCTGTCGGCGATCTGCACAAGGTCGGAGAGAGACCGTCCCAGCCGGTCGAGCTTCCAGACCACCAAGGTGTCGCCACGCCGCAAGCGCCGCAGGCACTCGGCGAGCTGAGGCCGGTCAGCGCTCTTGCCGCTGGCCGTTTCCTCGTACACGTCGTCGCACCCAGCTTGCCTGAGAGCATCCCTCTGCAAGTCCGGGTTCTGATCGCTTGTTGAAACGCGCGCGTATCCGATGCGCTGCTCCATTGGCCGTCCCCGCCCTCAAGGCACAAAAAATGTCCAGCAAAGGTGTGTTTGCTGGACGTTGATAAGTTGACGGCAATTTTAACAGCCGGGCGGCACTTTGGACAGGCAAAAACTGTCGTTTTCAGAAGGCGACTGCACCAGTTCACTGGGCTGGCCGCCGTGTGTGCATAGAACTTCTGACCGGGAACGGTCAGAAGTTCTATGCACGAAGCGCCGCGAGAGATCGGAATTGCTCAGAACTCTTGTGCACGGCGCGACAAAGCCGGAACCGCCGAAAATTCCGGCGATCAACCGGCAAGCTGCTTGATGCGCTCGGCCAGGCGGCCGAAAGCCTCGTTCACGTATTCCAGCACCTTGGGTTCTGCGCCCTGCGTGCGCAGCGAGTCTTTGAAGGCTTCCAGGTCGGACAGCCATTGCCGATGCAGGCGGCCCAGCTCGTCGAGCTGAGGCCGGAAGTCTTGGAGACTGCCGCTCGCACGAAACGCCTGGTAGCCACGCTCAAGCGTGGCCGCCGTGGTCAGCAGTTGCGCGCCCATTTGCTTGTGCTGTTCGGAGAACTCGGCCATGCCGTCATAGGGCCGCGAAGCCTTGCGGCGCTCGGCTTCGGATGCCTCTTCCATGATGCGGGCGTAGCGGTAGAACCCTGGGAACTCGCGGGACAGCGCCATGAGCTGCTGATCGGATGTGCCGACCCAAATCCTGTGCAGGTCAGGCCCGTACCCCATCATGCGATTGATGATGGCATGGGCCTCGCTGACACCCTGGGCGGCAAGCTGCTGCATGTGTTGGTCGATCTTCGCGGCCAGTCGGCGGAATTCGTTCATGCTCATGTCCGTCACAAAAGGCGCGTTGATTGCCCTTGCGCCGTGAGAAGTGCCACCGCCTTCTTATCGAAGGAAACGAAGGTTTCCCCGCCAAGCCAGTTGCCTTCGTAGGCAATGACGCCATCGGCAAAGTCTCCGCCCGCGTCGAGCACCAGCAAGCCAGCCTCCACGGCAGGCCGGTTCACTTCCACATTCGCGGCGGCCAGTAGTGCCCGGATCGCGCTGGCCGCGTCGGCTTGCTGGAAGCCGTAGACACGCAGCAGCACCCAAACAAATTCGCATAGGCACGGCAGCGCGACCGCGATCAACTCGGCGTCGGTCAAGACTGCGGCGGCAACGTCCGCTTGTGCGGGATCGTCACGCACAACCGCACGCACAAGGACGTTGGTATCGACTGCGACCTTCATTGCTTACCTGCCCAGCCTTGCGCCGCCGCCTCGTTGATTTCTTCGATGGTGGCAACCTTCTGCGTCTTGCCCGCGAGCAGGCCGACAAAGCTGGCTATCGTCCCTGCGGGCCGTGCCGCCTTGAGCACGCCCCGACCGTCTGGCAACAAGTCCAGCTCGATCTTGTCGCCTGGCCTGATGCCGAGGTGTTGCAGTACGTCCTTCCGAAACGTCACTTGTCCCCGTGCGGTAACGGTCAATGTGGTCATGGTGGTTTGCCCTCGCAATCAAGGTTGATGCTTCACATAGTAATGCAAAAATGCCTTACCGTCAATGTCCGTCAAACGATCATTAGTCGGCCATGCCGGACACTGTCCAGCAAAGTTATTGCACAACGGGTTGTCGGACATTAAGATAGGCGGACGGAATGACGGACAAGAGAGGCGGCAAATGGCACTGATCGGCTATGCGCGGGTATCGACGGCGGAACAGGACACCGCCTTGCAGACGGATGCGCTACGCAAGGCAGGCTGCGAGCGCGTTTTCGAGGACACGGCTTCCGGGGCCAAGGCCGACCGCCCCGGCTTGGCTGATGCGCTGGCCTACCTGCGCGACGGCGACGTGCTGGCCGTCTGGCGGCTGGATCGGCTCGGGCGCTCTATGCCGCACCTAATCGAAACGATAGGCGCGCTGGAAGCGCGAGGCGTCGGCTTCCGTTCTCTGACGGAAGCCATCGACACCACCACGCCAGGCGGGCGGCTCATCTTCCACGTGTTCGGCGCGCTGGGCCAGTTCGAGCGCGACTTGATCCGCGAGCGCACCAAGGCCGGGTTGACTGCCGCCGCCGCTCGTGGGAGGAAGGGCGGGCGAAAGCCGGTTGTCACCGCCGACAAGTTGCAGCGAGCGCGGGAGCACATCGCCAACGGGCTTAATGTCCGAGAGGCCGCTACACGGCTCAAGGTGAGCAAGACGGCCCTGTACACCGCGCTGCAATCCACCAGTGCAGCCGACTCCTGATATTCCGTGCAGTCGTCTTCTGAAAATGACAGCTCACGCGCAGGTAGATGCGTGCGACTTTCATGCGGGCCTCCTGGTCATTTTGGGTATAGGGAAAATGACCATTGTTTCACGCCTAGCCAAAAAGGGAAGGTTCCCGGTTCAAATGTCGTTTTCAGAAGACGGCTGCACTGAACGTCAGAAGCCGACTGCACTATAGCAGCGGAGGGGTTGGATCCATCAGGCAACGACGGGCTGCTGCCGGCCATCAGCGGACGCAGGGAGGACTTTCCGCAACCGGCCGTTCGATGCGGCACCGATGGCCTTCGCGCAGGGGTAGTGAATCCGCCAGGATTGACTTGCGCTGCCCTACCTCTCACTAGTGAGGGGCGGCAGCGCATCAAGCGGTGAGCGCACTCCGGCACCGCCAACTTTCAGCACATGCGTGTAAATCATCGTCGTAGAGACGTCGGAATGGCCGAGCAGATCCTGCACGGTTCGAATGTCGTAACCGCTGCGGAGCAAGGCCGTCGCGAACGAGTGGCGGAGGGTGTGCGGTGTGGCGGGCTTCGTGATGCCTGCTTGTTCTACGGGGCACTGTTGCAAATAGTCGGTGGTGATAAACTTATCATCCCCTTTTGCTGATGGAGCTGCACATGAACCCATTCAAAGGCCGGCATTTTCAGCGTGACATCATTCTGTGGGCCGTACGCTGGTACTGCAAATACGGCATCAGTTACCGTGAGCTGCAGGAGATGCTGGCTGAACGCGGAGTGAATGTCGATCACTCCACGATTTACCGCTGGGTTCAGCGTTATGCGCCTGAAATGGAAAAACGGCTGCGCTGGTACTGGCGTAACCCTTCCGATCTTTGCCCGTGGCACATGGATGAAACCTACGTGAAGGTCAATGGCCGCTGGGCGTATCTGTACCGGGCCGTCGACAGCCGGGGCCGCACTGTCGATTTTTATCTCTCCTCCCGTCGTAACAGCAAAGCTGCATACCGGTTTCTGGGTAAAATCCTCAACAACGTGAAGAAGTGGCAGATCCCGCGATTCATCAACACGGATAAAGCGCCCGCCTATGGTCGCGCGCTTGCTCTGCTCAAACGCGAAGGCCGGTGCCCGTCTGACGTTGAACACCGACAGATTAAGTACCGGAACAACGTGATTGAATGCGATCATGGCAAACTGAAACGGATAATCGGCGCCACGCTGGGATTTAAATCCATGAAGACGGCTTACGCCACCATCAAAGGTATTGAGGTGATGCGTGCACTACGCAAAGGCCAGGCCTCAGCATTTTATTATGGTGATCCCCTGGGCGAAATGCGCCTGGTAAGCAGAGTTTTTGAAATGTAAGGCCTTTGAATAAGACAAAAGGCTGCCTCATCGCTAACTTTGCAACAGTGCCTAAAATAAGCCTTATATCCAAGCATAAAACAAGGTTGTCTAGACTTCTTTTAACAGTAAAGTTATCATAAAACTGAATTTTATTTTTTAGGTAAGTTTATGCATTCTATCCGCATTCGTTAAGACACAACTATTTGCATAGTGACACTATTTTATAATGGTGGGCTTTTGTTGTGTCTTTAAGAATATATGCGGATATATAAAGTAAAAGTATGCTTAATTTATAAGTATGCTTTTAGTGCATAGTTTCCAGTTATAACTTAATTGACTAGCTATTTGTCCACCCTGTGGATGAATAGCTTTTTTTTTGGGAGGACACTGTGATGCTAGCTTTTGTTTTCACCTAAATCCTGTTTGCTGCATAAAAAATTTCAAGAGCTAAACAGGAGTAAATAAAAATGAGTTTAATTATTAAAGCGAGAAACATACGCTTGGATTATGCTGGGCGTGATGTTTTGGATATTGATGAATTGGAAATTCACTCTTATGACCGTATTGGTCTTGTGGGTGATAACGGAGCAGGAAAGAGTAGTTTACTCAAAGTACTTAATGGCGAAATTGTTTTAGCCGAAGCGACATTACAGCGTTTTGGTGATTTTGCACATATCAGCCAACTGGGCGGAATCGAAATAGAAACGGTCGAAGACCGGGCAATGTTATCTCGCCTTGGTGTTTCCAATGTACAAAACGACACAATGAGTGGCGGAGAGGAAACTCGTGCAAAAATTGCTGCCGCATTTTCCCAACAAGTACATGGCATTCTAGCGGATGAACCAACCAGCCACCTTGATCTCAATGGAATAGATCTACTTATTGGTCAACTTAAAGCATTTGATGGAGCATTACTTGTTATCAGTCATGACCGATATTTTCTTGATATGGTTGTAGACAAGATATGGGAGTTAAAAGACGGTAAAATTACGGAATATTGGGGTGGTTACTCGGATTACTTGCGTCAAAAAGAAGAAGAGCGACAACACCAAGCCGTAGAATATGAGCTGATGATGAAGGAACGGGAGCGATTAGAATCTGCTGTGCAAGAAAAACGCCAGCAAGCTAATCGATTAGACAATAAGAAAAAAGGAGAAAAATCCAAAAACTCTACCGAAAGTGCTGGACGACTTGGGCATGCAAAAATGACTGGCACCAAGCAAAGAAAACTGTATCAGGCAGCTAAGAGTATGGAAAAGCGTTTGGCTGCATTAGAAGATATTCAAGCACCAGAGCATTTGCGTTCTATTCGTTTTCGTCAAAGTTCAGCCCTAGAACTGCACAATAAGTTCCCGATTACGGCAGATGGTCTGAGCTTAAAATTTGGTAGCCGTACTATCTTTGATGACGCTAACTTTATAATACCGCTTGGCGCTAAAGTCGCTATAACTGGATCGAATGGAACAGGGAAAACGTCCTTGTTAAAAATGATATCAGAACGTGCTGATGGATTAACCATATCTCCAAAAGCTGAAATTGGCTACTTTACACAAACAGGATATAAATTTAACACGCATAAATCTGTGCTCTCCTTTATGCAGGAAGAGTGCGAGTACACAGTTGCGGAAATTCGTGCAGTATTGGCTTCAATGGGGATCGGAGCGAATGATATTCAAAAAAACTTATCCGACTTATCGGGAGGTGAAATCATCAAACTGCTTTTATCCAAAATGCTTTTAGGAAAATATAATATTTTGCTTATGGATGAACCAGGAAACTATCTTGACCTAAAAAGTATTGCCGCATTAGAAACAATGATGAAGTCCTATGCAGGAACTATTATCTTCGTATCTCATGACAAGCAATTGGTCGATAATATTGCTGACATTATCTACGAGATCAAAGACCACAAAATCATCAAGACTTTTGAGAGAGATTGTTAATGATAGCCAATCTAATCCGAACATTAATTATTGAACTCTTTAAAGGAAATTAAAAATGACAATTCAAGATATTCAATCACTTGCTGAAGCACACGGCTTGTTGCTTACGGACAAAATGAATTTCAATGAAATGGGCATTGATTTTAAGGTCGTTTTTGCTCTTGATACAAAGGGGCAACAATGGTTGCTGCGTATTCCTCGTCGTGATGGCATGAGGGAACAAATCAAGAAAGAAAAACGCATTTTAGAATTGGTAAAAAAACATCTTTCTGTAGAGGTTCCTGATTGGAGAATTTCATCTACAGAATTAGTGGCTTATCCCATACTTAAAGATAATCCTGTTTTAAATTTGGATGCTGAAACCTATGAAATAATTTGGAATATGGACAAAGATAGCCCGAAATACATAACATCTTTGGCAAAAACCTTATTTGAAATCCATAGTATTCCTGAAAAAGAAGTTCGGGAAAATGATTTGAAAATTATGAAACCTTCAGATTTAAGACCTGAAATAGCAAACAATTTGCAGTTAGTAAAATCTGAAATTGGTATAAGTGAGCAATTGGAAACCCGCTACAGAAAATGGTTGGATAATGATGTTCTATGGGCAGATTTCACCCAATTTATACATGGCGATTTATATGCTGGGCATGTACTAGCTTCAAAGGATGGAGCTGTTTCAGGCGTTATTGATTGGTCAACAGCCCATATAGATGACCCAGCGATTGATTTTGCTGGGCATGTAACTTTGTTTGGAGAAGAAAGCCTCAAAACTCTAATCATCGAGTATGAAAAACTAGGGGGTAAAGTTTGGAATAAACTATATGAACAGACTTTAGAAAGAGCAGCGGCCTCTCCTTTGATGTATGGTTTATTTGCCTTAGAAACTCAAAATGAAAGCCTTATCGTTGGAGCAAAAGCTCAGTTGGGAGTTATATAATTTAAAAATATGATTGCTGAGAACTGCCTTGTTTTGAAACTTGGTTGGCTTTAATTAGTTTTTAGTATTCTTTATAGAAAATGCCTCGATCAAGGGGCATTTCTAACAATCATTTAACATAAAATTTCTTATGCGAAATTACATACCAACTTTAACCACATTGTGGACAGGTTGGATTTTAGAGATAAGAAAAACTTCTAGGGCATTTGCTAAATAAGCCGTATCACGCTCAAAGCCTATTGTAATGATGGATCCAGCATCTTTCAGTCTTGGATCTATCGCAATATATTCAGTTTTATCTTCATTCCATCGGCAATATTTCATTACCCTGGCGCTTAAGCCATTACCACGATAACGGCCAGCACCTCTAGAAGTCCCAACACCGATATAAGTCACTAAATCCCCTTTGACAAACGCATATACACCTTGTTTATCGTAATTAGGAATTTTTCCAAAATTAAAATGTACTGGTGACCATTCAGGAGGCTTTCCTAATAGGTCTACATTCCAGTGATGTTCGAAGAATAATTCTGTATTACGTATTAACTTATTAAGTGTTGGATCTTCCACTACTTATCCCTCAAAATTTATAAATTAAAAAGCTTTCGGTCACGCTCATCTGTTAAATACTTATCCATCTGAGCAATTAATTTAGCTCTGGCTTGTTCATCATCTTCAGTGATCTTTAGCATACAGGATCCAATTAAAATTTTGCGTCTGGTATCATCCTTTCGAGCTTGTTCTTTCTCTTTAGCACGTTCTCTTGCCAGTGCTGCCTGTCTTTGAGCCTTTAACTGCTTTAGCTTTTCTTCCTGTGCTTTGATTTTGCTGTCTAGTGTTTCAGTAACGCTCATTAATCCAATACCATCATCCTGGGAAACCATCCCTAACATAAGCGCACTTGAATATGCATTCAAGGTGCTATATGTATAGTAATGTTTTCCTCGAAGAGCACGCCTAGCGCGACCGCAACCAAGCGTCGAAAAAGTATACGCTCGTCACCCGCCGTCTCCTGTGCTGAGAGTCTCAGGCCGATCGGCCGGCAGGGCTCAATGTCAGCAAACGCGTGATGAGCGGTGGCCTTCAACAGTGATAAGGCGGCACCAGAGAAAAATCACTCAGGGTCAATGCCAGCGCTTCGTTAATACAGATGTAGGTGTTCCACAGGGTAGCCAGCAGCATCCTGCGATGCAGATCCGGAACATAATGGTGCAGGGCGCTGACTTCCGGTGCCAGCAGATATTTTGGCAGTTTGCCTTGGATCAGAGCCATCTGACGCAGGGCTAGTGCAGCCGGATAGTCAATAGCTACCGGCAGCGGTGCGGACTGTTGTAACTCAGAATAAGAAATGAGGCCGCTCATGGCGTTGACTCTCAGTCATAGTATCGTGGTATCACCGGTTGGTTCCACTCTCTGTTGCGGGCAACTTCAGCAGCACGTAGGGGACTTCCGCGTTTCCAGACTTTACGAAACACGGAAACCGAAGACCATTCATGTTGTTGCTCAGGTCGCAGACGTTTTGCAGCAGCAGTCGCTTCACGTTCGCTCGCGTATCGGTGATTCATTCTGCTAACCAGTAAGGCAACCCCGCCAGCCTAGCCGGGTCCTCAACGACAGGAGCACGATCATGCGCACCCGTGGCCAGGACCCAACGCTGCCCGAGATGCGCCGCGTGCGGCTGCTGGAGATGGCGGACGCGATGGATATGTTCTGCCAAGGGTTGGTTTGCGCATTCACAGTTCTCCGCAAGAATTGATTGGCTCCAATTCTTGGAGTGGTGAATCCGTTAGCGAGGTGCCGCCGGCTTCCATTCAGGTCGAGGTGGCCCGGCTCCATGCACCGCGACGCAACGCGGGGAGGCAGACAAGGTATAGGGCGGCGCCTACAATCCATGCCAACCCGTTCCATGTGCTCGCCGAGGCGGCATAAATCGCCGTGAAGATCAGCGGTCCAATGATCGAAGTTAGGCTGGTAAGAGCCGCGAGCGATCCTTGAAGCTGTCCCTGATGGTCGTCATCTACCTGCCTGGACAGCATGGCCTGCAACGCGGGCATCCCGATGCCGCCGGAAGCGAGAAGAATCATAATGGGGAAGGCCATCCAGCCTCGCGTCGCGAACGCCAGCAAGACGTAGCCCAGCGCGTCGGCCGCCATGCCGGCGATAATGGCCTGCTTCTCGCCGAAACGTTTGGTGGCGGGACCAGTGACGAAGGCTTGAGCGAGGGCGTGCAAGATTCCGAATACCGCAAGCGACAGGCCGATCATCGTCGCGCTCCAGCGAAAGCGGTCCTCGCCGAAAATGACCCAGAGCGCTGCCGGCACCTGTCCTACGAGTTGCATGATAAAGAAGACAGTCATAAGTGCGGCGACGATAGTCATGCCCCGCGCCCACCGGAAGGAGCTGACTGGGTTGAAGGCTCTCAAGGGCATCGGTCGACGCTCTCCCTTATGCGACTCCTGCATTAGGAAGCAGCCCAGTAGTAGGTTGAGGCCGTTGAGCACCGCCGCCGCAAGGAATGGTGCATGCAAGGAGATGGCGCCCAACAGTCCCCCGGCCACGGGGCCTGCCACCATACCCACGCCGAAACAAGCGCTCATGAGCCCGAAGTGGCGAGCCCGATCTTCCCCATCGGTGATGTCGGCGATATAGGCGCCAGCAACCGCACCTGTGGCGCCGGTGATGCCGGCCACGATGCGTCCGGCGTAGAGGATCCACAGGACGGGTGTGGTCGCCATGATCGCGTAGTCGATAGTGGCTCCAAGTAGCGAAGCGAGCAGGACTGGGCGGCGGCCAAAGCGGTCGGACAGTGCTCCGAGAACGGGTGCGCATAGAAATTGCATCAACGCATATAGCGCTAGCAGCACGCCATAGTGACTGGCGATGCTGTCGGAATGGACGATATCCCGCAAGAGGCCCGGCAGTACCGGCATAACCAAGCCTATGCCTACAGCATCCAGGGTGACGGTGCCGAGGATGACGATGAGCGCATTGTTAGATTTCATACACGGTGCCTGACTGCGTTAGCAATTTAACTGTGATAAACTACCGCATTAAAGCTTATCGATGATAAGCTGTCAAACATGAGAATTCGCGAATGAACAAGCTCCAACGCGAGGCCGTGATCCGAACCGCGCTCGAACTGCTTAACGACGTGGGCATGGAAGGTCTAACGACGCGCCGACTGGCTGAGCGCCTCGGGGTGCAACAGCCAGCGCTCTACTGGCATTTCAAGAACAAGCGTGCGTTGCTCGACGCACTTGCCGAAGCCATGCTGACGATAAATCACACGCATTCGACGCCAAGGGATGACGACGACTGGCGTTCGTTCCTGAAGGGCAATGCATGCAGTTTTCGACGGGCGTTGCTCGCTTATCGCGATGGCGCGCGTATTCATGCCGGGACGCGGCCAGCCGCGCCGCAGATGGAAAAAGCCGACGCGCAGCTTCGCTTCCTTTGCGATGCTGGCTTTTCGGCAGGTGACGCGACCTATGCGTTGATGGCAATCAGCTACTTCACCGTCGGCGCTGTTCTTGAGCAGCAAGCTAGCGAGGCAGACGCCGAGGAGCGGGGCGAAGATCAGTTGACCACCTCAGCGTCTACGATGCCGGCGCGCCTACAGAGCGCGATGAAAATCGTCTACGAAGGCGGTCCGGACGCGGCATTCGAGCGAGGCCTGGCTCTCATCATCGGCGGTCTTGAAAAAATGAGGCTCACTACGAACGACATTGAGGTGCTGAAGAATGTTGACGAATGACAGGGGGCGGCAGGTGCGGAGGGCGCGGTTGCTTCGTCATATGAAGCAAAGTCACCTAGCTGAATTAATGGGTGTGGATCAGGCAACCGTGTCGCGCTGGGAGCGGGGCACCCTTGCATTGTCGGATGGGAGGTGGTCAGCGGTTCTTCAATTGCTTACCGGGCCTTCCGATTCATCGTACGACGCTGCGCTGAAGCGTCTGGTGCAATCCTCCGCCCACAAAGTCCATCTGGTAGCGACCGGACACATTGTTTGCTCGCGGCATCTCCGGCCAGGCAAAGGGAATTGCGGATTGACCTAGCCGAACTCCTTGGTAAATCGCTGCGTGTTTATGCGTCCCCGAGATAGTTGCGGCCGACTCTGCGCTTAATGGGCTCGGTTGGCATGAGGGGCGGCTGGGGTCACTCGAGGTGGATACCGGCCCGAACTGGAGCGAGGAACTTCCATACTGCCAAGGCGAATGCTGTGGGAGCGCATCATGCTCGCTGATGGTAGCCCGGCACTACTTGTTACCACCACAGCTTAATGCGAAGGGTGCTCCTGTTCTTGTGCATATTTTATGCGCTGCTGATTGTGCATCGAACTGATAACCTCAACGGGTCTGCTTTGTAGTTCACCACACCCCTGACGCGCGCGTGCCGGATAAGCAGAACTATGGTGCCGATGGATGTCAGGAACACTCGGCCTGGTTCGTAACTAGGTCGTCCTGCGCGATCCTGCGGCTAGGGCCGGAATCGTGCTCGCCAGTCAGGCGCTGATGAAGCCTATGGGCACTGTTGCAAATAGTCGGTGGTGATAAACTTATCATCCCCTTTTGCTGATGGAGCTGCACATGAACCCATTCAAAGGCCGGCATTTTCAGCGTGACATCATTCTGTGGGCCGTACGCTGGTACTGCAAATACGGCATCAGTTACCGTGAGCTGCAGGAGATGCTGGCTGAACGCGGAGTGAATGTCGATCACTCCACGATTTACCGCTGGGTTCAGCGTTATGCGCCTGAAATGGAAAAACGGCTGCGCTGGTACTGGCGTAACCCTTCCGATCTTTGCCCGTGGCACATGGATGAAACCTACGTGAAGGTCAATGGCCGCTGGGCGTATCTGTACCGGGCCGTCGACAGCCGGGGCCGCACTGTCGATTTTTATCTCTCCTCCCGTCGTAACAGCAAAGCTGCATACCGGTTTCTGGGTAAAATCCTCAACAACGTGAAGAAGTGGCAGATCCCGCGATTCATCAACACGGATAAAGCGCCCGCCTATGGTCGCGCGCTTGCTCTGCTCAAACGCGAAGGCCGGTGCCCGTCTGACGTTGAACACCGACAGATTAAGTACCGGAACAACGTGATTGAATGCGATCATGGCAAACTGAAACGGATAATCGGCGCCACGCTGGGATTTAAATCCATGAAGACGGCTTACGCCACCATCAAAGGTATTGAGGTGATGCGTGCACTACGCAAAGGCCAGGCCTCAGCATTTTATTATGGTGATCCCCTGGGCGAAATGCGCCTGGTAAGCAGAGTTTTTGAAATGTAAGGCCTTTGAATAAGACAAAAGGCTGCCTCATCGCTAACTTTGCAACAGTGCCGTCGAGATTGGTGCAGATCACTTCTGATATTGAACTGTCAGGAGCTGGCTGCACAACAGCCATTACGCCCAATCAACTGGTGCAGTCGTCTTCTGAAAATGACAAAAACGCCCCTTGCGGCAACTGTCCAACAAACCACCGTTTAACTGACACTTGCGCGCCCATTGATTCATTGATAGAGTTGCATTGATTAAATTCAATCAATCCAACTAATTCGATGAATGGAGAAGAACATGGGGAAACCCAAGAGTACCGATCTGGTCGTGCAGCCCCCGCTGGCAATTCCTCTGAACATTGATCCTGAAAAGGACAGCTACATCATCAAGGGAGGGGCAGGTGTAGCGGTAGCTCACGTCAAGAAGCCTTCCGGCGAAGTTTTTTCCGTCCACGTCCGCGCGAATGGTGCCTTTCGCCAAATGACCCACTTCGATCCATCGCAGTTGACGGTCGATGAGCGTCGTCGCTTGGAATTGGACTTGTACGAGAAGGGCCACACACAAAGCGACATCGCCGACCTCGTAGGCGTGAAGCAACCAACCGTGGCTCACGACTTGAAATTGATGCGCAAAGCCAACGGCTCTTGAAGTTTCCCAGACACACCGGACGCAATGTGTAGGTATATATATACCTATATGCGATCCATCAACCGGCGATCTCGTTCAAGCATCGCGTCTCGGCGCGCTGCCGCACACCTTGCAGGAAGGCGTGCAGCGCGCGGCGCTGCTCGGCCTCTTCGAGCTTGCGGTACTGGGCTTGCAGGGCCGCGATCTGCTCGGCGATCTCCCGCATCTTGGGCGTCATCTCGACCCGCATCATGCGGTGGTCAGGTCTGCACGCGGTGTAGTCAGTCTTGGGCATAGGCGTCTCCGTCAATGAGTTGAATGTTGGTGGCGGCCATCACGATGGCTCGCACCTCGATGGCGTAAACGATCAGCTCCGCGCCATCGTCGGCTTCCAGTCGAAGCATGTCCGCGCCACTGGCGATGAACTCGGCGCGCAGCGCGCGGCCGATGTCGCGCAAAGCCGCTTGGTCGATCTCTCCGGTCAGGCTGGCCATCTGACCCATGCCCGACCGGGCGGCTGGGATGTGCAGCACCTCAAGCCCGGAGCCGGGCAGCAGGTCTGGAATGCAGACAGGCCCCCGGCGAGCGCGAAGCGCGACCGCCTGCAAGGCTTCGAGCGTGGCGGCAATGCAGCGCGTACTTGCAGCAGGTCGGATGCGCGCAGTCACCCAGCGGGCAGCGGCTGCAAGCTCGTCGGCCGAAAAGCCTTGTGGCAGTGCAGGTGTGAGCGTTTCTGCGCGCGGCATCAAGCTCCCATCCTTGGCCCTTCAAGGGCTGGATCGCGACCTTCGAGCCGCAGGAAGTCCTCCCGGTAGCGCTCGATCTTGGCCAGCATCCGGGAGCCGTCCGGGCCGAATGCGTAGCGCGCTGTCCGCTGGGCATAATCATGCCAGTTCCGGCCCTCGTCGGCGGTGCGAATCGACGGCGCGCAGGCCTCAAGGACGGTGGCGATCTCATCCTGACCGTGCCCGGTGGCCCGTAGCCGCACGGCGATCATGGAGTCCACGCGCGACAGGTCGATCCCGTCGCCCTTGTGTCGCGCAGCAATGTCGCGGTAGTGCGCCTCGTAGGCATTGGCAGGCGGCGCAGTGCGCGCAGCAGCAGGCATGGCAGGCCTCCGCTCTTGTGCCACGCGGACTTCCTCGTCGAGCTGGCGAGCAACGACACAGCTCATTGCGTATGCCTTGTCGCATGTGCAGGCCACGGCGTGACGCAGCTCCACCACCGGGAAGGTTCCGTCCGGCCGCTGGTACTTCGGCGCAGGCGCACCCGGCTCCCATTTGCGGTTCTCGAACCCCGCCGCACGATGTGGGTGGATGCAGGCTTGCAGCTTCGGGTCGCCATACTGCTTGTTGAGGGCAACGATGAGGCGATTGCCCACGTCCTGATCGTCCGTTCGGCCCAGCTTCGGCACATTGAGGATTGCCTGCAACTTGCCCGGACTCGATTCCAGAACCACCGCAGGCCGGTAGCCATCGGCGAGCATCTGGCGCAGGCTGGCATCGGTCAGGTCATCGACCAGCACATGGTGCATCCGCTCGCTTCGCGGGGTGTAGTAAAGGTTCTCGCCGCGAGCGTGGAAACGCAACAGCTCCCGCATCCGGCGCTCCACCACTGCTGCTTCCACGCCGTCCTTGCCACCCAGCACAAAGGCCTTTCGATGGTCGGCAGCCATCTTGATCGACGTGAGGGTGTACCTGTCCGCACCGATGGCTGCGTGGTACTGCTCAAAGAGCTTCATCTGGGGCGTGCGCATTGCTTCCTCCCGTGCTGCCTTCCGTGCTTCCTTGGCCGCTTCCACCTGCGCTTGCAGCTCAGGGTTCGCGATGCGGATGCCGTGCTCCGCAGCGAGCCGAACACAGGTTGACTTGTATTCATCCGAGCCGAACACTGTGACCTTCCCCCACTTGGCAGCGCCAAGCTGCAACGCGGCCAAGGTCGCAGCCTCGTCGTGGGCCTCCTGAACGTCGATGCGACGGCCGTGGTCAGTGAATGAGACAGCCTCAGACACACCCCCCGCCGCCCCTTGGCGGCGGTACTCGACCGTGCTGCCAACAATCTCGCCCGCGAAGGCGCGAAGATCGCGAGGCAAGGCATCGTTGTCGCCATCGCCTTCAAGACGCAGCGGCTCGTGCCGGTGGTAGCGGAAGTCGCCAGCGTCCTCTAGGCTGAACCACTTGGACAGCCACTCGTTGTATTCAGGCCATGCTTCTCGGGCATCCCGCAGCGCCTTGGCTTCGCGCCGATGTCGCTCCCGGATTTCCAGCTCGACCTGCTTGGCCTCGGCCGCTGCCACGCTTCGCATGGCGTTCAACAGCTCGCCCTTACCCTTCCAGTTCTGGACGGCAATGGCCGCGCTGCGCTCCGCCTTCTGGGCACGGAACTGGGCCAGCTCGCGCTCGTAGCGCTCCTTCTCTTCGCGCAGCCTTTGCGCGAGGTGTGCGCGATGATGCTTCGCGGCTGTGATGTAGTCATCCCAGCCGGGCAAGTCCGGCCGCAACGGCTCAGGCTTGCGCTCCACAGGCACGACAGCAGGGTCAGCAGGTTCAAAAGCGCCAAGCCGCTTGGTGAGCTTCGGCAAGCTGCACCAGTGGCCCGCCGTACTGGCCTTCACGGCTTGATCGCCAACGTAGATGTGCGCCCCGCCACCGGCTTTGACGTAGCGCATTCCGCGCTCGGCGAGGCCTTGGTGCAGCTCGGCCCAGCTTGCAGCCGACCGGATCAGCTCACCAGCTTCTTCGATGACGATGCGCGCTGCGCTCTTTTGGCCCGTCCGGTTTTCCATGTCACCGGCACGAGTCGGGACAGTGGGAACGCCATCCAACTTGCCAACACGGGCAACGGTTCCATCGTCCATCACCGTGTAGCGTGCCCGTCGCTCCGGCCGCCAACCTTGGCGATGTTCAATGATGGCCACCGTGCGCTGTGCCGCCTCTTTCCACCAACCCTTCGCAGGCTTCACGACCTGATAGGTTTCCGGGCTGACCTTGTTGATCGAGATGTGCAGGTGGATGTTGTCGGTGTCCTTATGCAACGCCGCAATGACTTGATGTTTCTGGAGCTTGAGCTGTTCCAGAAACACATCCAGCAATTCCTCAATTTGCTCGGGTGTGGGCTGCTCATCCTCATGCCACGATGCAACCCAGTGCTGGATCGGGTACTTGGACTTCTTGCACTCCATCGCGAGGGCGGTCATCTCGGCCTGCTGCCCCTTGAAGGTATTTGTGTTGAACCCGCGCGTCGTCAGGTAAAGCACCTTCTCCGGCTGCTCACCGTCCCCGCCGTGAATCACGCCGTCTTGGTCGATGTGATACCCGAGGCGAGTCAGGCGGGCCGCGTCATCGGGCACGGCGATGTACTCGGTCAAGTCAGCGATGTTGGTCGCCTTGGACTTGCGACCGGCCTTATCCAGATCGAGAGGGATCAACTTGAGGATCACTGGTCAGCCCCCTTGTTGGCGAGCTGGTCGATGTACGCATAGACCTGTCGCAATGCACGCGCCGTCTCGGCGCTATAGATGCCACCGGACTCGGTGTGGACGTGCTTGAGCAGACCGCCGATGCGGTTCAGGTGCCGGATCATTTTTTCGTCGGCGTGCGCCACGATCTTGCGACCGAAGTACCTGCGCCTGACCAGCTCGCTCACCGACAGGCCTGCGTCGTCAGCATCAGCCCGCAGCCTCACCTTCTCGGCGGCTGTCAGCCGCACACCGATGCGCTCGGTGAGCGGCTCCCCATCCTTGACCTCAAACGGCATTCGCTGGCTCCTTCAATTGGCCCCGTGGGCGGCGGGGTGTGTCTGTTTGTCTACATCGTTGTCATCAGCCCCCGGCAGGGCAGGATGAGGTGAGCCACGGATCGAGACGCGCAAGCGTCGAGGACACGGCGTCCCTTGGCGGGCACATGGAGCGGTAGCGGCATGTGTTCGACAAGGGCCATCCTGTTACGTGCTTTGGACACGGTGCGTATCTCGATGGGGGCAGCTTTCCTTTCCGGTTGGAAGCAAAAAAGCTACTCGCGGCGATGCACATAGTATGGGTTTTTGTGTATGCGTTTGCAAGTCCTAAACGCTTCCCATAATTTCTATTATGGGAAGAAGTCAAAGCAGTAAAAGGCTTTACAGCTTGCGAGGCATGAAAAAGGACGCCAGAATAAAAGCGTATTTTTCAGACCAAGGAGCAGGCATGGCCATAACGATTGAAAAGGTGGAAGCCATCGCCGCAAAGCTGCGGGCGATGCCACCGGTAGAAAACAAGAAGCGGGAGATCAGCAAGCAGGAGAGCATCAAGCTGCTGACTGCCGAGATCACCGCAATGCGTGAGCGTGGCTACACGCTGGAACAGATCGCCGCCCTGCTGACCGAGGACGAATTGCAGATTGGCGCACCCACACTGAAAAGCTACTTGCAGCGTGCCGCGTCCTCCAGCAAGCACGGAAGCAAACAGCGCTCGACGAAGCGCAAAGCCGCATCTGCTGCCACCAGCCAGAGCAGCACACCGGCAGCACCGACTGCGACCAGCCCGGCGCAAAGTCAGCCGCCCGCGCTGACCATCGGGGAGCGTGCCGCCGCCGCTCTACCGCAATCGACGGGAAACACCACCAGCGCAGTCGCCGCGATCACCCGGCCTGATCGCCCACGCATCTGAGAGGGAGCAAAGACATGAACGACATGAACACGATGTACCTGTGTGCCGGGGACAAGGGCGGAACCGGCAAGAGCATGGTGGCAGCAACGCTCATCGACGCATTCCTGCAACGAGGCATCGAGCCGCTACTGGTCGAAACGGACACGGCGAACCCCGACGTGTTCAAGAGCTATGGTGAGCGCATCCAGTGCGCCGCGTTGAGCCTCGACGAAGCGGACGGGTGGATTCAGCTCATCAACACCGTTGACCAAGCGCGCGGGGTTCCGGTCATCGTGAACACCGCAGCTCGCAGTGGCAGCGGGGTGGCACGGTACGGAGCAACGCTCAAAAGCACGCTGGGGGAACTTGGCCGGAAGCTGGTGACGCTCTGGATCATCAACAGGCAGCGGGATAGCTTGGAGCTACTCGCGGATTTCTTGGAAGCAATGCCGGTGGGTGCCGACCACCAAGCGCATGTGCTGCGCAACCTGTACTTCGGGGCCGCTGAAAAGTTCCAGCTCTACAACGGCAGCGACATCAAAAAGCGGATCGAAGAGAGCGGCGGCAAAACGCTGGACTTCCCCGACTTGGCGGATCGCGTCGCGGATCAACTGGCGACAGATAGGTTGACGATTCAGGGGGCACTCGAAGCCATGCCGCTGGGACACAAGGCAGAGCTGATCCGGTGGAGAAATCAATCCACCAAGACACTGGCGCAGGTCATGCCATGAACACGCCCGGCCGCCTAGGAATCGTTGACGCCTTCGAGGCGGCTTGGCAGCGCAGGGCCACGCCCGAAGAAGCAGACCGGCTGCACCGCGTCCAAACCGTTCTGGGCGTCAACGACAACGATGCGATCTTGGTCTTGATGGTCGCGCTGGAACACTACCAAGGGCTGTACAGCGCGATGCCCGCTCGCATCGAGGAAGCAGCCAGAACAGCCGTGGGGGAAGCAAAGGAGACAGCCCAGCGGGTAGCAAGCACTGCGGCCCAACTCGCGCACGGCGATCTGGTGGAGCAGCTAGGCGAGGCCGTCAACAAGGTGGCATCAGACAGCGCCCGGAAGCAGCAGTGGAAGGCGCTGGCCATCGGCATAGGAGTAGCCGCGATCACGATTCTGGTGACGGG
The DNA here is from genome assembly GCF_907163135.1 of Brachymonas denitrificans. Classification (NCBI taxonomy): domain Bacteria; kingdom Pseudomonadati; phylum Pseudomonadota; class Betaproteobacteria; order Burkholderiales; family Comamonadaceae; genus Allobrachymonas; species Allobrachymonas denitrificans. Next base: position 23,825 of record NZ_CAJQUA010000002.1, read on the forward strand.
GTGGCTCGCGTTTTCTCAGGGGAAAGAAGCAGGCTTTGGCGCAGGATTCAAAGCGGCGCGACATGAAGCTGCGGCGGCAAGCTGGGCCAACACGCCGCAGGGCCAAATGGCCTACCGCCTCGCACTGGTTGGCAGCTTGGATCAGGTGGCACGCTGCACAGCAGCGGGATGGAAGGTGAAGAACGGAGCTTGTCTGCCCTACCCGGATACGGATGGCAGCTTGCACGGATGGATGATGCCGTGAGAGCACTGCGGGAGCAGCGCCCTCACGGCGACCAAGCTACTTGCCGACGCTGGCCCAGTCGCACACGGTGATGGGGACTTGCAAGTAGCCATGCTGCTGCAACCAGAGCACCCCCAAGATCACCGCGGCCTGTACTGGGAAAAACCATGGCTGGCGAGCAATAGAACTCAAGCGCGAACCAAGCGCCTTGACTGGCCGCAGCGCCATCGCGCCAACCGCTTTCACGCGGTCGAGCGCCTCCCGAACCGCGAGCTTCACATCTGGCGCTCGCACGCCCAAAAAAACAGACTCGATCTGCATTTCCGACTCCTTAAAAAAGACCATTTTTCAGGCGCAACCGATACGCCGTCTCAATGTGTCAAACACTGTGCTAACAGTGTGTGAATCATTGTGTGTCGCGCAAAGAGCATAGCTTTTTTGGCGCCACTGCATATAGTTGCACTTGTATGCAGTATCGCCTAAAATTCTCCCAAGCGCAAAAGAACTGATCGGAGTCGGACACATGGCCCAGATGCCTTTTTCACCACCGCAGGACGACGTGACGGTCGGCATCCTTGGTCACATCTTTGGCCCCATCATCGACGTGCTGGTGACGGGGGCAGACCCAAACACTGTCTCGGCAGCAAGCAGCTTGCTGGGGACTCTTTTCAGCTTCTTCAACAGCGGCGTCCTTGTTGTTGGATCGATCATCGTGTCCTACGTGGCCGTGATGGGCGCAGTCAACACGGCCAATGACGGCGAGGCGATGGGCAAGGCGTGGAGCACGGTCTGGACGCCCGTGCGGATCGTGGCTGGTGGAGCGGTACTCCTGCCGTCTACCAGCGGCTACTCGTTCATCCAGATGCTCGTTCTGATGATCTCGCTGTGGAGCATCGGCTTCGCCAGCGGCATCAATAAGCTGGGCATGACGATGGGAGTGTTTAAGCCCGATGGCATCGTTTCCACCTCCTACCAGACGGGCACCTACTTCGGCCTGCGTGACTTCGCCAAGCAGTACCTCGCTGCGTCTTACTGCGCCCGCGCGGCCAACACCATCTACGCCGACGCGGCGGGCAATCCCTCAGTGATGGCGAATTCAGCCTCAGCCGACAAGCAAGTCGTCACCGGAACCCGTACCGACTACACCTTCTTCATCAAAGACAGAAATGCCGCCACCAATCTGGGCGGCGGCGAGCCGATCTGCGGCACGGTGACGCTGACGGCCTACGCGCCATCTGGCAGCTACAGCGACACCTCGGGCACGCAGGCAGCGCTGGACAACATGCGCGCAGCGTTGATGGCCCAGAAGCTCCAAGCCGCTACCGGGCTGATGCTAGACATCGACAACTGGGTGAACACGATGCCCAGCGACATCAATCAGCCCGGCTGGGAGAACGTGCAGTCTGCGCAGTTCAACACCATCGTGAAGAACCGTGAGGATCAGGTCGCAGCAGCCATCGCAAACAGCGTAACGACCAGCGAAGGCTCAGTGAATGTGGGTGTAACCGCCTTCGTCGATGAGATGACGAAGGGGGGATGGGCGATGGCCGGTGGCTGGTATCAGAGGGTGGGTTTGCTGCGCTCCAAAGTGAGCGCGATCACGGGGGAGTCTGTCGGTGCTGCTACCACACCATCCCTCGCTGGCCTGCCAGACGATGCGCGCTCCAAGCTGTTGAAGTACAGCGTCACCACCGTCGCTGAAACCATCTCCAAGAAGTCCGAAGAAGCTGGGAAGGGCTACGACGGGTCAACCGCAGTCAAGCCCCAAGACATCGCCAGCATGTTGCCAACGGATGGCAATGCGGACATCAATGTCGGCGCGCTCGATGCCGACATGAGCACAAAGGCAACGCTGCTCATCAACGGCATGATGCAGAAGGCCACAGACTTCACCATTGGCAGTGGATCGGGGGTCGATGCCGTCTCGCGGATGAAGATGACGGGTGACTTGCTGTACTCGTATCAAGCAATGCTTTGGGCGACCGAGTTCACGATCAAAACTTCAATCACTGGGGTTCGTGTAGTCAGCAATGGGCTTGGCGTAACCAAGCTGGCCGGTGTCGATATGCACGGCATCGTGTCGGACATTTGGGACTGGGCGCTCCAAGTCCCCGTGCCGATCATTGCCAAGATGGCCCAATACGTCGGCTATCTCGCGTACTACTTTGGTGTCGCGATTCCGAGCCTCCCGTACACCATCTTCATGATTACGGTCGTGGGCTGGGTGCTGGGTGTGGTTCAGACCGTGATTGCAGCGCCCTTGTGGGCAATCATGCACATGCGCCCGAGCCAGACCTTCGTTGGCTCGGAGGCGCAAGGCTACTTGCTGCTCATGGCGCTCTTTGTTCGCCCGGCATTGGCTGTGATTGGGTTGTTTGCAGCCTTCCTCGTCGCAGACCCCCTCGTTGATTACACCGCCAAGGCATTCTTCGCGATGAGGGGTGACGTCGCTGCATCTACCGGATGGCCCGGTGTACTCGCTCAGTTTTGGCAGTTCTTCGCGTGGTACGCGACCTTTGGCTTCCTGCTGGGTGCCGTACTCACCATGGTCTTCGGCCTGCCCCAGATGCTGCCGGACAAAGTCCTCGCATGGCTCAACGTCGGCGTGCATGACTTGGGGGCAACCAGCGCGACCAACGAAATGCGTGCCGCTGTCAGCCGTCAGGGCCACGCATCTGGTAAAGCTGCGCTTGAGCGGTTGGCTGAAAGCCAATCGCGTGGTGGTCGCGGTGGCTCGCGTGGGCAACTGCCCGGCGACGGCCCGAGTGGCGGGCCAAGCGGTGGTCGTCCTCGTGGTGGTGGCTCAACACCTGTCAACGCTGGAGCACAAGGCGTTGCACCGCCCCTCGATGCTGCCGAGAGTGTTGGAGCCAATGGGAGTCAGGGCATTTCCAGCCGCAGCCTCACTCCTACCGCACAGCCAAGTTCTGGGCCGTCGAATGCTGCACCGCTCAATGCAGGAAGCTCGCCACCCACTCAAGAGAGTGAAGCCCCAAGACGCCGACTCATGGACAAGATTTCGGACGGGGTAGGGGTAGCGGCTGGTCACGCTGTGCTGGGTGCAGTAGATGCCGCCAAGTCTGGTGGTCAGCGCGGTGGTGAAGCCATGCGCAACGGCAGCGGCCCGGTTGGTGGCCTCGTTGCCGGTTCGATTGCAGCAGCAGCAGGTGCAGCCGAAGCCCTAGCCCGCACCGCTCCGATGGTTGGACGGGAGGGTGTCGCAGCCTTCCGGGAGGGTGCTGACGCCCGAATTGCGGCGCTCAAAGACACCTCGCCCTCTCCGAGTGACGAGGCTGCGCAATCAGCCGATCAACCTATCAGCGCTGGTGAACAGCGCCCAAACAAGGAGGACTGAACCATGCCGGAAGACTATTGGAGTTCGCAAGCCGCCACCTTGGCCGAGCGCAGCATCGGATACGACGAGGGCCATACCCAAGGACGCCATCAAGGGTTGCGGCAAGGTCGTTCTGAAGGCTACCAGCAGGGTGTCGCAGAAGGCCGTCAGGCTGCACTCAACGAGGTGCAGCCGCAACTCGCTGCCGCGAACGAGATGGTGCAAGGCATGGCCCAGATTCTGGCCGCCGCTGCGGATGCACTCCTGCAAGCCGACGACGCGGCCAAGGTCAGTTTCGCCGTGAAGTACGCCGACCGGCTCGACAAGGCGATGGCCAAAGGCCTGATCCGCACTGCGCCACACAACAACCCCCAGCTCGCCGGTCTGTCCGTGGTCATGCGTCTCGTCGATGAGTCGCGCCGGGCCTGCCTGCAAGCCACTGAGTCCACCCCTACCCCGTAAGGAGTCACCCATGCGCCGTCCCTCGATCACCTTCCTGCGTGCCACCCAGCTCAACAGCCGGGTGCGCCGCGTCACCCCCTCCGCTGTCCGCACTGCCCGAATCGTGGCGACCGATGACGGCTTCGAGCTGCACGCCACGCTCGCAGGCAGCACCGACCGCTGGGTTCTAACCTCTCCGGGCGGGATCGCCAGCACCTTCGGCGATCTGCCGGGCCTGCGCGAGTTCGCCTCTGTCGTCCTCGGCCGCGACCGCGTACCCCTGTCTTATCAAGCTGCTTGAAAGGCCCGCGCACCATGAAATCCACCCGCACCCTGATCGCTTCCGCCCTGCTGCTGGCCGCCTCGCTGGCCAGCGCGCAAATGCCCGCCGCCCTGCGCGATGCGAACGCCCCCGCAGCGGGGGACTGGGCCAAGGCCTCGGCAATCCTGCGCGCCGCCATCGAGTGTCGCGAACCGCTGCCCCCCGTGGCGTCGGTGCTGGGCACCTTCGGCCTGACAAACCGGCAGCTCGATGGCGACCACAAGCTGCCCGAGGTGCTGACCGTGTTCGGCTCGCTCAAGGTGTCGGCCATCTCGATCTTCCACGGCGACGAAGAGGAAGGCAGCTCGTACACCGTCCAGCCGGTCGGCGCGAAGCTGGCCGAAGTGGCGAAAGCCGCAGTCCTCAAGAAAGACGGGCCGCGATTTGTGCGCAAGGTCAAGGGCGGCATCGTCGAAGCCAGCGAGCCGCAACCCGGCACCGTCCAGCTTGCTTGCATCCGGGGCGGTGGCCATGAATAAAGCCCTCACCAAGCCCGCCATCGGCGTGCTGGTGGGCGCGTCTCTCGCGCTGGCCGCCAGCGCTGGTGCGTCCCAGACCGGGGGCAACTGGTTCTCGTCCATGTTCTCAACGGGCGGCAGCGGTAGTGCCAGCTCGGGTGTGTCGGCCTCGTTGGCGGCCGTGGATGCCGCCATGAACCAGAAGCTGGCCGATGACCTCAAGAATTGTGACGATGTGGGCATCGGCGCGAACATCAAAACCGCCATCGGTGTGCATACCGAGATGGCCTCGGCCACGCCCAACGTGGAAAGCCTCTTCGATGTGAACGACCAGTGTTTCGCATCGGTAAGCCAGATCATCGACCTGTCGTTCTCGATTCCCTCGCTCGGTTCGATCCTGTCCTCGGCGCAGGACGCGGTTCTGAAATACGCGCAGAAGAAGGTGTGCAGCACCGTGGGCAAGGTGTCCGGCATGGTCACGTCGCCCATCAATCAAGCCATCGGGCAGTGGAACACCTTGGGCCAGCAGTTCACCGACATCAACGGCATGGCCAACAGCGCCGTGGGCGGCTCGATGAGCACGCTCGATCCCCAGCTCGGCAGCAGCTACAAGCCCGCCTCGGCCGCGACCAGCTACAGCGTCAACGCCAACACCTTCGGCGCGAACCAGACCGTGTTCAGCAGCGGCGGCACGCAGCAAGGCGCACAAGCCGCGCCCGCGACCTCGGCACAGCCGCAGGCCAGCCAGCAGGCTCAACCCACACCGACCGAACCCCAGAGCTTCACGAGCTGGGCGGCTGGTCTTTTCAACTGAGGAAGAGAGATGCGCAAGCCGCTCGTTCTGACCCTTGCGCTGGCGATCAGCGGCAGCGCATTCGCTGACACCTGCATGGTGTCGCCCACCTCGAAGGAGCAAGTCTCCGGCCGCTTCGGCAAGTTCCGTGAAGGCGGTGCCGCCAACTTCGGCTCGGGCAACGCCAAGCCGCACATGCACGATGGCCTCGACTTCTCGACCAGCGGACAAACCGCCCCGCTCTATGCCACCTCGGCGGGCACTGTGACGTGGGCCAAGCTGCGCGGCAGCGCGGGCAACACCGTGGTCATCAAGCGCGACAACGGGCAGACGGCCGTGTACTACCACCTGTCCTACATCAGCGTGAAGGAAGGCGACAAGGTGCAGGCCGGACAAGAGATCGGCCGCGCTGGAAGTACCGGCATGAAACCGGGGGGCGCAGTCCACTTGCACTTCATTTATGGCGTGCCGAACTCGGACGATGCCCGCGCCAAGACCTTCTCGGCCGACGCCAACAAGAACCCGACGTTCAACCCGGCACAGCTCCCCAACGCCATCACCAAACAGAACAGCGCGTTCAATTACGCCACTGACCCGTCGCCCTACTTCTGCAAGACATTCCCCATCCAGAACGACGGCCTGTACCCCGTGCTGGGCAGCGACACGATGGCGCAGTACAACAAGTTGTTTGGCGCGGCCCCGCCGATGGGCGTGCCACCGACCACCCAGTTCGACCCGGTGCAGGTGGCCGCAGCCAACGGGGACGCCTTGCAGGCCACAGCCAAGGGCGCGACCTCGATTGCCAGCGTGCTCAACGACGCAGACGGCTACGGCTCACTGCCCTCCCCACCCATTGGTGACTTTGAAACCATGTCGCCCGCCGAGATGATGAGCACGGAAGCCATGCGCCGCTTCGCCGATTCCGAGTGGAACAAGTCCATCACGCAGGTGAGCAGCCGCGCCCTGTGGGTGGACTACCTGCGCGCTCAGGGTGTTTCAGCTCAGCTCAACGCAGCCATCCGGCAGAAGAAAGAGCGCATGGAAGCCCTTTTGGCGCTCTACACGAGCCAGAAGCTCGCTGTGAAGCGGCAGCAAGTGGACGCTGCCCGCGACCGCGCGCAGCGCGCAGACGTTCAGCGCTCGATTCAGTGACATCCGAGGACGCGACCATGATCCTCTTCTTCGACTTCGAGCGGCTGCTGCATGGGCAGACCATCGGCGACATCGGGCCTGCTGCCCGGCTCGCCAAGGTGCTAATGCCCTACCCGCAAGTGGATCTCGTCCTGACGCGGTGGCGGATCGGGTCGATGCGATCCGTCGATGACGTGCGCGGCCTCGTGCCCGAACTGGGCGACCGCATCAACGACGTGGCGCACCGGCCGGTGCGCTCGGATGAGAAGCCGGAGCGCGAGATCACCGGCACGCTTCGCCGGACGCGGCAGCTCTACTGGGCGGCCGTGGTGCCGAACTGGGATGCACAGGGCTACATCGTGCAGGCGAACCGCTCGGGTGCGCCGCTGATCCTGTGCCGGAATGGTTTTGACGATGAGGCCGCGCAACGGTTGCAAGCTGCTTTGGCGCGTGTTGTTCGCAATGAGGAGCTGGTCAGTGGTGTGCGCCGCCCGCTCCGTCACTCACTGGGGGAGGCCCTTCAATGCTGATCTTGATCGAGCACGATTCCATTCTGTCCACGCCCGAAGCCCGCCACAGCTTGGCGGCCTTCGTCGCCAACCGGCCGAACATCAACGTGGCGGTGTTCCACTCGGCGAAGCTGTCGGCCGCTGAGGTCTACGAGGCCTACCCGTCCGAGCTGCGCGAGCGCCTGATGCTGACGCCTGACACGCCGCGCGACCGTGATCTTCGCTTTTGGATCAGCTACGAGGCGGGATGTGTGTTTGCAGCACTGCGGCACAACGGCACGCTGGCCCAGTGCGAGGCGGTGGTGTGTCTGGTGCCACCGGCATGGGGCGCACCGGCCCGCGAGCAGTTCGGCGAGAAGCGGGTGGTGGTCATCGGTGAGCCGTTCAGCGTGGAGACTGCCCGCCGTCTCGCCCGCAGCCTCTCGACCTACCGCCGCACGCCGGTTGAGTCGTCGCCGCGCAGCTTGCCCAGCAAGGCCTCGGTGGCGTCGATGGCAGCGACCTCGGCCGGTGTGAAAACTTCTTCACGCGGCAAGTCCTCGGGCCACTCCACCCGCTCGGCTTCGCTCTCCCAGCGCGTGGCCAGCTCGCACAGCATCTTGGGGTAATGCTGGATCAGCTCGGCCCCCGGCCCGGCGATCTGGCAACCGTCGATGACCTGCTGCAAGCTCGATGCGGTCAGCCGCAGGTCGTCGATCAGCGCCGCGATCCTGCGCGGCGTGCTCACTTGGTGCCCTTCCCTGCGCCCATCTCCCCCGGCCGCTCGGCCAAGACCTTGACCAGCTCGGCGCGCTGCCCCTCAATGGCCTCGACCTGACCGCGCAAGCGGGCAGCTTCTTCGCGGGCCTCTGCCGCCTGATCGCGGGCCTGTGAGAGTTCCTCACGGGCGTGGGTCAGTTCCGTGCCAGATGCTGACAAACGCTCACGCAACTGGGCCAGCTCGACCGCCTGCGTCTGCGCTTGAGCCTGCGACTCGGCGAGCTTCGCCTTCAAGGCCTCGACCTCAGCCAGCGCGTCATCACGCTCAGCCTTGAAGCTATCAGCTTCGTCAGTGGCTGCATCCACCTCGATGGCGGCGGCTCGTTGGGCTACTGCAATCTTGCGCTGAGCGTCCTCATCGACGCGGGCATACAACCCCGCGCCAAGCGTCGCAAGCTGCTCTGTCAACGATTTGGTGACTTGAGCCAGCGCGTCAGCAATCTCTACCGGCAGCTCAACGACCGGCTGAACCTTGGCCAAGTGGTCATCCCAAACTTGCTTGAGCCGCGTCGGGTTGCCGCCGCCGACCTTCTGCCGGAGCGCGAACCCGGTGACGTTCCGCCCCGCCGCTTGGAGGGCTTGACCGGCTTCGATGATGGCTTCTGCTGGAAATTCGGCTGGACGCATGGTGTCTCCCCCTTAGTCAGAACTCGTAGACCAGTTCGCTGCCCTCTTCTTGGCGCAAGAGGTTGCCGGTACGAACAGCCGTCACAAAGCCTGTCACCGAGCGCACACCGTTGACGGCAGCACCAAGCACACGCTCCAAGACTTGCTCAATCGACAGCGGGCACTGGATGTCCACCTTCCGACCGGCTTCATCAAAGCCTTTGAGACGCACCTTCCCCTCGTCCAACGAGATGACCAAACGCTCCTCGTTAGCACCCTCGCGCGGCGAGGCGTAGCTTCGAGTAATAAGCAAGCCGCTTGCGCCGACCTCCGCATGACCAATGTGGCCATGCCAGTTCGGTGGGGTTCGGTCGTCGTAGTTCAGCACCTCGGCGATCTGCACCGCCAGCGTCATCTTGGAAAAGTCCATGTCTTCGATCTCCACTGTGGCGCTCGGGGCCAATCCCCTCACCAGCCATGCCAGCATTATAGCACAACAAACAAAGAAACAAACAAACTAATTAACAAATAAAAGAGGATTTTTTGAGGTGTGCGACGGCTGGCCAGCCTGCTCGACCACGGCCCGGTCGGTGGCGCGCTGAGGCGTTTTTTCATCGCTTGCCAGCGAAAACGCATAAATAAACGTGGAGGTCATTCATCGACCCCAGAAAGGAGGAAGTTCAGATGGTCATCGTCATCAAACACAACGGCTACCCGTTCAGGAACAACGAGAACGCCGTGCTGCTCGCCACGGGCATCACGCACCACATCGTCCTGTTGTTAAAGCAGTAAGCCAGTCGCCCCAGCTCATCGCTGGGGCTTCCGGGGCGGCCATCGAGCCGCCCTACCCCTCGGCCGTCAGCGGACAGTGCGCGACCTTCGGGCAGCGGCTGGCCAGCGCGCAGGCCTCGGCGAGCACAACCGGCTCGGCATCGTCTTGGCCAATCCCGCTCACCCACTCGACGCGCTGGATCAAGGGCACAGAGCGCCGCAGCTCGGCGCAGTGGTACTGGGTCTTGTTGATGGTCTGCATGGAGTCGATCTCCGGTCGTTGAACAAGCCACCATCCTTGCGTCACGACTCACCGAGCACCACAACAAGCTGCTTGCGGCGTATCTATGTATATACCTATATACCTACCAACAAGGCATTAGCCGGGCATCGACCCGGCCGGTGTTCGGCTGTTGGCTGTTTGCGGAAGCTGGCATCGCTGCAAGGGGTTGGAGGCCCGACTGGCGCGGCCCGCAGCCGCAGGCGAGGACACGGGAGGGCCGGAAAGCGAAGCGGCCCCTTGTGGCGAGGACAGATTTCGCCAGCCTCCAAGCAGGGAGCAGGTGGGGGTTGTCTTTCCCCCCGGCCTGCCCCTGCGGCCAGTCCGGCAAGTACGGACGCGGGAAGTCCAGAAACCGGCAAGGTTTCTGGTCGCCGGGACGGCGAAAGCGGCAGGCCGACCGACAGGGAGGGAAGATCGAAGCCCGCAGGGGTCGAGACTCGGCACGAGGCTCGATGCGAAGCACGAGAGCCCGGTCGATGCGCAGCAGCGAGCCGCCCGAATTTCACTGCGGCCGAACTGGACGACGCTGGCCAGCCACACCGGCACCGGACGAAAGCAGCTTGACGGCCTTCACGAAGTCGATGCCCAGCAGGTGCATCACGAGGTCGATGCCGCCACCTCCACCCTTCCCTGCGCGCACGTCAAACCACTTGAGGCCCGTCACCAGAATTTCCCAAGCGAAGCCCGAGGGCGACGACAAAAACAGCCGCACCGTCCGCTTGTCCTTCTCCGGCACGAAGTCAGGATCGCGACGCCAGAACAACTGACCATCGTCGCGCAGCTTGTCGAGCACCTGCGACAGCGGCATCTCTCGCACCCATGCGAGCGTTTCATCGTCAAAAGACCTTCGAGCCATACGCTACATCCTCCGAACTCCATTCAACCGACACGGCCGCCACTCCGAAAAGTGACGGGGGGGCCGCGCTGACGCGCGGCGGAACACCCTCCGGGCTTCGCCCTGCGCACCCCTGATGGACAACTCTGACGAGTTGCCCACGAGGGGCTTGCGGCTACTCGCGATTAATAAATCGCTGGGGCTACTCAAAACCAAAACCTCAGCTCGAATCGAGATCAGGCGGCGCACGACCGACCACAAGCCTCAACCGAGCACCCCGAACAGGCCGGTCAACCCCAGCCATGCCGGACTCGCCTGCGGCGGCCGGGGGGGCGGGCATCTGATATGCAGCAAACTTAACAACCACCGGCTGGCGAGCGGCCTCCTCCTTCGGCGCGGGGGCCTCTGGTGCGAGCCAGTCGAATTCGTCGATCAGTTGCTGGTACTTGGCCACGGTCTGGCGTGAGAGGCGCGTCAGCGCCGCGATGGCCACCTGCGTGAGCTGCTCGCCCTTCTGGCGCAGCACGCGGCAAGCGATCAGGACGCGCTCGCCGGTCTTTTTGGTGCGTTCTGAGTGGGTGCGCTCGGCCGCGAGGCGCTGGCGATCAGGCAGCGGCAGCGACTTGTCGAGGGCCATGACGCCCCGGTGGCAGCGGCCGTCGCCCGTGTACCGATCCCAAGTCCACCTAGCGATGCTGCGCACCGTGGCGCGCACCTGTGAGCTGCGCAGATCGGTGTGCGGCACCATGCGCTTGAAGTCGAAGAAACCGCGCTTGCTGCCATAGTTGTTGAGGCGCTGGGCCTCGGCCATCAGGCGGTTGAAAAATGCGTCGTAGGTGCTCTGTTCCCGCATCCCGCCGACGATGGAATAGGCAAAGTAGCGCAGCTCGTGGAACATGGTCGCGTGCCGGGCGTGATGGTGCAGCGACAGGTCTGGCACCTTGCCGAAGCGGCGTTCCCTCTTGGGCAGCTCGAAATACTCGTTCAGCTCACCCAGCGAATACTCGTGTGCGTGCAGCTCGATGGTGTGCCACCACGGATGGCCGGGCGTCTTGGTGACGCCACTGCCGTGATAGTTGGGGTCAGCACCCAGCAGCTCGACCATCCGATCACGGATGGCGCGCATGTAGTCCTGTGGGCGCGAGCGCGCAGCCTCGGTCGTGCAGACCGGCGTGATCGCGTAGAACAGGTGGAATCCGTCGCCCCGGCCTTCCCGGTTGGTGACGATGAGATTGGGAGGGGGCAGCCCGGCTGCTTCCCAGCGGAAAACATCCGCATGGTCACAGTCAAAAACGAGCCATGACACCATGCCTGGTCGGTTGACCTGCATGTAGGGCCAGCGAACCGCATAGACGGTCGGACGCTTTTTGGTCGCAGTCTTGTCGTCCGAGCAGCGCGGAATGTATGGAGCCTGTTCCATCACCCGCTTCATGGGCGACGCAGGCTCATCAAACCGCGATTTCAGTGTGTTTTCGCGGACTGCGCTTTCACGGTCGTCATCGTGTGATGCTGTTGCTGTCTGTCCCATAACCCCTTTTCACTCGTCCGTATGGACGAGCGCACGCTTGCGCGCAGGGGCTAAGACACGTACAATGGAAGCATTCTGTGTCGCTTCATTGCGAGGATACGGAGACCACCCGCCAAGATGGCCTCTGTACTTGTCTGGGCACCCTGCCCGGTTTCTCTGTCAAAGCCCGCTCGCCAAAGCGGGCTTTGTCGTTTCTGATCGTCCAGTTTCTTGCTGTCTGGTCAGCTCTCTCCTTCGTAGTCACCACGGATCACTCGTCGGCATCCACCGACGCAGGCGCGCTCTTGTAGCCGCGCACCATCGTCTTGGGCACCCAGTGCTCCGTGTTCACATCAAACTTCATGATCCCGTAGCCCTGCAAAACGCTTGCAGCGCCATCGAGACTCTGGAAGTACCGGAGGCCGCCACGGGCAGCACCCAGCACTCGCTCATTCATTCCGGCCCGCACCACAATCAGAAGGCCCTTGTCACCGGGTTCCACGCGGGCGGCGGAAACCGACCCAGCGGCGATGAGTTCCTTCAAAACCTTCGGCGCGACCACACTAGCAGTTGTCGTCAGCATCGTTTATACCCTATTCCGCGCCCAATCGCAACAATATCAGAATTCGTTGCGCTTGTCGCTGCATGGTGTTGGTGTCGTCACTTGTATGGACTATAGTCCATACTCGAAATCGTTATGTATATACATAGATAGGTATATACATACCTATCAGCGCTTGAGGAAGGCTTCCAGCGCCTCGACCACGATGTCCTTCTCGGTGACACGGCGGCCGGTCTGCTTGGAGCGCGCACTGGCTTCTTCGCGCAGCCGATCAGCCAGCTCTTCTGGGAAGTTGAAGATTTTTTGCACCCGAGCACGCCCGTAGCGCGGGCCTTCCTCGACCACGGGCGGCGTTGCTGCCGGTGCAGGCGCGGCGGGTGCCGCTGGCTTTTCAGCGCGGTCAGCCGCGCCACTCTCCAAAAACTCGTTCAGGTCTTTGCGCTGGGCAAAGCCGATGTCCGGTTTTGCCTTCATGCCATCACCTCACGGAAGAACGCTTCCATCTCGCTGATCGCGGCTTGATCGCGGCCCAGCTCCTGAACGGTCGCGCCCTCGCCGATGGCGCGACGGAAGGCCACGCGCTCGCAGACCTTGGTGGGCAGCACAGTCAGCTTCTGCTCGGCCAAGAATTCCAGCATCTCGGCCGCATCCTTGGTGCGCGGATCGACACGGGTCAGCAGCACGCGCACATCCAAGTCAGGGTTGTAGTCACGGGCTAGCTCGACGACTTCGAGCAGGTCAGTCATGGCCGCTGCGTCCAGATTGGACGCACCGACCGGGATCACGGCACGCTGGGCCAGCAGCAGCGCGGAGCGCAGGCCCACGGAATCACGGCCGCCTGCATCGACGACAACGTGCTCAAAGCCGGTGGCCAGTTGCTTGCCTTCGGCGAGGATCGCCTTGCCAGCGAGGCAGGTGGTGGTAGGCGACGGGTCGTATTGCGTCTCACGACGCCATGCGGCCCAACTCGCGGCCGAGGCCTGCGGGTCGCCGTCGATGAGCAGCGTCTTGCCCTGACGGGCCAGCATCACTGCCAGATGCACGGCGGTCGTGGTCTTGCCGACGCCGCCCTTGGTGTTCACACAAGCGAAGATCATGGGTGCTCCTATCTATGTATATACCTACCGATTACAGCAGCATAGCTGCTCGCCATCGCCCGCGAAGGTCTGCCCTTCATCCGGCTAGTAGGTATGTATATACCTACCGACCACAAGCGAATAGTAGCAGACTTTTGCGCCATCGCGTATAGTTTTAGTTGTACGCAACAACAAGCAGAAGAGAACGCACCCATGCAGTTCAAGATCATCCGGCACCGCGACAAGGACGGCACTTACCGAGAGGGGCACAGAGTCCAGTGCCTGCGCCGGGTGCGCGAAGTAACGCCGGATTTTCCCGAGGGGAAGAACGTGCAGCGCGTGGTGGCGAAGTTCGACCGGGAAGCGCGCGAGCTGCCTGCCGATGCGCTGGCCATCCTCACCCCGGCCGAAGTCGAAGAGTGGCGGGAGTGGCGTGTCCGTCAAGACGAAGAGGAATTGAAGGCAGCGGCGCAGTTCGAGCTGGACACGCTGGCCGAAAGCACGCGGGTGGCTCGGGTTGGGCTGGCCAAGGGCTACGCCACCACCACCACCGAAAACGTCGCCGCCATCCGCAAGGAAATCCGGGCGCTGATACGGGTTGCCAGCGAGCTGGGCCTGATGCCGGAGCCGGTGAGAGGGCGGCCGGTCATCGAAGAGGAAAGCGAGATCACCTTGCTCCCGAACTTCGCACCACCCGGCACGCCCGCCTATGAGTCCTACCAACGGCTGCTCGACGAGCACGAGAGAAAGAAAGCACAGACCAACGACGGAGGCTGACATGCGCTATTGGACATTCGACCCCAACACCTGCCGCTTCGAGCGCGCGAGCAAGCAAGCCGCTTTGCACGCCGCCGACGTGGCCGTGGTCAACGACGACACCGACGTGCAGGTCATCAGCGATCACCAGCCGCCCAAGCGCTGGCCCAGCGGTGAGCCGCTGGTGGTGGCGGGCGTCGAGTTCGAGCGCGAGTTGTTCGAGTAGGTATATAGGTAGGTATATACATATATGAGAACAACCAAAGCCATCATCTTCGACGCCTTCGGCACACTGATCCGCTACACAACGCGCACGGCCCCCTATGGCGGCCTCGTGGATGCGGACGGGCGGCCGGTGGATCGGCTCGCCTGCCTGACCCGCAATGTGCCGCTGGCGACCCTCGCCACCGAGATTGGCGCGGGGGACAAGCTCGATGTGCTCCTGCCCGACTTAGCCGAAGAGCTGTCCGGTCTGCGTCTGTTTCCCGAGGTGCCGGAAGTGCTCACCAAGGCGCGGGCCGCAGGCCTGCGACTGGCCGTCTGCTCGAACCTCGCCTACGAGTACGGCCCGGCCGTGCGCGGCCTCGTGCCCGAGCTGGACGCCTACGTCCTGTCCTACGAGGTGGGCGTGGCCAAGCCGCACCCGACGATGTACCGCCTTGCGTGCGCCGAGTTGGGCTGCGCACCGGCCGAGACGGTTTTCGTGGGGGACAGCAAGCGGTGCGACTTCGATGGGCCGCAGGCCTTCGGGATGCAGGCACGCTGGCTGGATCGCAGGGGAGGGCAGTCGCTAGTCGATGCCCTCAAGGGAGTGTTATGAGAAAAGAACTCGATGAGCTGCTGTGCCAGCGCTACCCGCTGATCTTTGCCGAGCGCCATCTTTCGCAGATGCAAACCTGCATGTGCTGGGGGATCGCTTGTGGTGATGGCTGGTTTGACCTGATCGACACCCTCTGCGAGCGTCTGCAATTCTGGACGGATCGCAACAAAGCGCCGCAGGTGGTCGCCCAACAAGTCAAGGAGAAATTCGGCACGCTGTGCTTCTATCCGCGTGAAGCTAACCCAACGCAGCGGGGAATGATCTACATGGCAGAGGCCATGTCTGCCCGCATCTGTGACCAGTGCGGCAAGCCGGGTCAGACGCTGGTGCATGAGTTCTGGCACATGACCCGGTGCGCGGAGCACGCACCAGCGGGTGCGATCACGCTGGAGGCATTCATTGCCCAGCGAAAAGTGCCGGGGATCGCACCATGAGCACCTTGTCTCCCGTCGCCGAAACGGCACGCCTTGAAGCCGCCACAGAAACGCTGGCTGAGTACATCGGGTACTTGAACTGTGAGATCGACGCCGAGCAGGAAAAGGTGGGGCCGAACCCTGAGCGCGTCACTGCGCTTGAGCGCGAGTTGGACATTGTTCTTGGTGAGCGCCGGGCGCTGACGCCAAGCAATCGCGACATCATCAACCGGGCGCTCTACATCTACGCCCCGGTCTTGAAGCGAATGCACGGGGGCACACCATGACCCGCGACGAGCTGATTGCAGCCGTTCCTGTTCGCCGCAGTGCGGCCGATGGCCCCTTTGTTGCCCTAGCCGACATCCCTGCGCCGTGGCGCGACCAGTTCGAGCAGGCGCTACGTGGTAGCGCCGCCCCGGCCATGCCCGATGTAGGCCCGTGTGCGTGGGCATGGGACTGGCAACAGTGGGTCATGGGGAGTTGGCACCGCGACGGCCGCGCTGAGGGCTTGCAACCATGAACGACCCCGCCACTATGCACACCCTCTACCGGCTGGCCGATTACCCCGTGCTGGCCTCGTTGGCTCAAGGTGGCACCAAGGCAAGCAAGCTGGACGGCAGAGCTTGCCGGTACATCTACGAGGCGGCACTGCCCCGGATTGACTGGCAAGCCGTGTCGGCGAGCGAACGGGCCTTCATGCACTCGCTGGGGATCGAGGTGAAGCCGTGATTCTCTTCGTGGACTTCGACGGCGTGTTGCACCCGGCGCGGGCCGTTATGGGACAGCATGGCCCGGAGCTGGCCGGGGACGGTTCGCTCTTCATGTGGGCCGAACCACTGGCCGAGCTGCTGGCCGAGCGCCCGCACGTCCAGATCGTGCTTTCTACGAGCTGGGCGCGTCACCTGCCCTTTGAGCAGGTGCGCGACTTTCTGCCTGTGTCGCTGCGCCGCCGTGTCGTGGGTTCGACGTGGCACAGCATCCAGACCGATCCCGTTTTCTCGCACGGACTCCCGTATTCGTATTGGCAGGACGCAACCCGCTACCAACAGGTGCGCCGCTGGGTCACGCTGCACCGGCTGCGCCGCTGGGCAGCTATCGACGACGACGCGGACGGCTGGGACGATGCTGACCGCACGCGCTTGGTTCACACGCGGGCCGACAGCGGCCTTTCTGACCCGGCCGCGATGTCGCGCTTGGCCGAGCTGCTGCGAGGTCAGCCATGACGGCCGCCGAGCTGCTGGCCAACGTGCCCGTGTTGGTCATCGACCTTGAGGCCACCTGCGACGAAGGCGATGGCCTCCCTGCAATTGACATGGAGATCATCGAGATCGGCGCGGTGTGGGCCACGGCTGAGGGCACCGTGCTCGACACGTTTCAGGCGCTGGTGCGCCCCGTGGTACGCCCTCAGCTCACTCCGTTTTGTCGGCAGCTCACCAACATCCAGCAAGCCGACGTGGACGGTGCCGAGTTGTTCCCAGTGGTCGCGGCACGGCTGGCCAGCTTCGCGCAACGCCATCAGGCTCCGGGCGCAACTTGGGGCAGTTGGGGCCAGTTCGACGCCAAGCAGCTTGCGCGTGACTGCGAGCGACACGGCATCGACAGCCCGCTCGCAGCGTTCGAGCATATCAACCTCAAGCGCCGATTCGCAAAAGCCCGAAAGATCAAGGAAGTGGGAATGGCCCGCGCCTTGCAGATGGTGGGCCTGCCGCTCGATGGCGCGCACCACCGAGGCCTTGACGACGCGCGCAACATCGCCAAGCTGCTGCCGCGGTCTATATAGGTATGTATATACCTATATACATACATAGAGACGGGACGCCGGGGGGGGTGTCACCTTGCGATTGTGGGCGGCGTGCGATACAATGTATCTCAATCAGTCGCAATAGGAGGCCGTCATGGCTGCTACCACCACTATGGTTCACGTTCGCGTGGACGAAAACGTCAAGGCGCAGGCTGCGGAAACGCTGGCCTCGATGGGCCTGACCGTCTCCGATGCGATCCGCGTGTTCCTGACCCGTGTTGTCGCCGACAAGGAACTGCCGTTCGCGCTCAAGGCACCGAACGCCACCAGCCGCGTCGCCATCGCCGAGGCCAACGAGATCATCAAGAGCCGTCGCGCTCGCTTCGCAACTGCCGACGCCTTGCTGAATGACCTCGAAGAAGCCAGCCGCAAGTAAGCGGGCAAACCTGCCCCGAGCGTCGGACTACACCAAGGACTTCCTCAAGGACTGGCAGCGCCTGTCTCATTCCGGCCGGTACGACATGAACCGGCTGAAAGAGGCCATGACGCTGCTGATCGCCAACGACGGGCCGCTGCCGCCTGAATGGCTCGATCACGCCCTGACGGGCGACTGGGCAGGCCATCGTGAGTGCCACGTCGGCGGCGACTTCCTCCTGATCTACACGCTCGACGACTCGGGCAAGAGCGGCTTGGTCGTTTTCGTGCGCAGCGGGACGCATTCCGAGCTGTTCTCGTGAGCCTGCATCCAACCCTCGACCCTCAACTGACCGGCAACGTCGGTCTGTACTACTGCTGCTACCGGCTCTCGCTGATGGGCTGGAACGTCATGCCCACGGCGCGCAACGCGCGAGGGGTAGACATCATTGCCTACAGCCGGGATGCCTCCCGGTTCGTGGGTGTGCAGGTGAAGGCCCTGAGCAAGCGCAACCCGGTGCCGCTGGGCACGTCGCTCGACAAGGTGATGGGCGACTTCTGGATCATCGTGAACAAGGTGGCCACCGCGCCCTCGGCCTACATCATGCTGCCGTCCGAGGTGACAGAGCGCGCACACCGTGGCGAGAAAGAGGGCAGGGTGTCCTACTGGCTACAGCCGACCGACTACGAGCACGAGACGTTCAAGGAAGCGTGGGAGCGCATCGGTCACGGAGCGTAGGCACCAAGAAAGCCGCCTCGCATGGCGAGGCGGTGAAAGACTGCGGGCTGTCAGGGAGGAAAACGCCGCTACAAGGCAGTCTCCTTGATTATCAGCGCGTAGGGCAGGGCATCAGAACTCGTACTTCTCTTTGCGCTGGATAAAGGCATCGCGCCCGCCTTCCAGAATGCTGGCCACCTGATCCCGAATCACGGGAACGTCAATCGAGCCTTGTGCTTCCAGCCCGAGACACCCTTGGTTCTCAGCGGCCGTGAACACGCCAATCCACTCGGCATCACCGAACACCGGGATGTTCGCGTTGTGTGTCGCGAACAAGAACTGCCGACTGGTCTTTGCCTCCCTCAATTCGGCGACGATCCGATCTGCGATGAAGGCGTTGTCAAGGTTGTCCTCCGGCTGATCCATCAGAAGGGGATCAACGTTCTCAAGCAGCAGCATGTGCAGGATTGCCGTGCACTGCTGGCCCGTAGAGAGCTTGTTGAGCGGCCGGAATACCGCATCGGCTTGGCCGTGCGCGACATTCAAGAAGATGTCCACGCGATGCTCCAGCTCCAAGGCCTCCAACTCCATGAGCTGAGACGACTGGAGCTTGGTGAGTGCGTCGGCCACCATCTGCGTGACGCCCCAATCGAGTTGTACGTCGGCAGACCCTTTCTGAATCGACTGGGCCAGCGACAGTGGGCTGATCGTCTCAGCTTCCTCAATGAACGCAAGCCGCTTTTCGCCAACGCCGTCCAGCTTGCAACCCAGCAGGAAGGTCATCAAGGGCGTGCGGTCAGCCTCCGGCACGATCTCCACCTTGAGCTTGCCCTCAAGTCGCCTGTTCAGCTTCTTCGCGGCCTTCTGCAACGCCTGTATGCGTTGCGCACGCAAATCAGACAGCTCGGCCAACAGGTTGCGCCGTTCCTGACGCAAGGTGTCGCGCTGGGACTCGTGCGTAGTCGCCCGCGACTTCATGGGCTTGATGCGCTCGATCTCC